>NZ_JBSYGS010000003.1:0-16319 GCF_055694065.1 Gelidimonas denitrificans | reverse complement strand
CGTTTTTGCCACCGAAGCAATCGCCCAGAACAATGCTGTCACCGCTACCGGCACAGTAGCTGCCGCAGCCGGCAATGCAGTTGGATTCGCCAACACTGACGCCGCCATCGGCGAACGGGTTCCGGTCACCGCCATCGGCACCGCACTGGCAACCGCCGGCGCCGCAATCGCACTGGACGCAGAAGTGGAAGTCGGCGCTTCCGGCAAGGTAATTACGAAAGCTGCCGGCATCGTCATCGGACGCACCCTGAGCGCAGCCAGCGCCGACGGCGACCAGGTAGAAATCCTGATCATTCCTAATTAATTCGGAGCAAATTCTGATGAATACAAATTCAAAAGCTGGGAAGCTGAAAGCCGCGCATGACCAACATGCATCGGCGCAAGCTGCAATACAAAAAATACAAGCTGCCGTAAGCGGCAAATCCGTTCCAAGCCAAGACAGCAGTGCTGTTGATGGCGCACGCCTTGAGCTGGAAGACTGCCTTGCGCGACGGGCCCTGGATGAAGCCACCGCAGCAGAAGAGGCGCTAGCACGCACCGCTCTTCAAAACGCGGAACAGGCATTCGATGCCCATAAAAAAATACATACATCGGAAAACTTGGAATTAATCGGATTGAATCGCAGGCTGCTATCTGCACAGGAAGCAGAAGAAACCACAAAGCAGGCGCTGTCTGAAGCTGAAAATGACTGGCTGCTGGAGGATCTTCGTATGGCCGACGAGGCATACACCGAGCAAGCTGAAAAAATAAAAAGCAACTATGTGCGTGTGGAGGCGTGCGTAGCGGCCCTTAATGCACGTGGCTATAAATCGGGCTTTTTTTCGCTTTCCGCAGACCTGGCCATACCTGCAATTGGGCTGGTGTCTGCTGCTGCGTATCTAAAAAAGGCTCCAAGTGAGAAACATAGCATGGGGAAGTGCATTGTCAGAGCTGGCCGGCGCGATCCGTACAACATGCACAGGGCTTACAACGACGAAGTTGAACGCGACCTGTTGGCAGTCACGGCAAATAACGGTGGCACGACGATGGGCCGCATCACCAAGATAGTCACAGGCTTGGTTCGGCAGTCTGAAAAATGAAAGCCTATAACCCCGGACAGTGGGCAAGGATACGGTCAGTGCAAGGCCCTAAGACGGGGGCACGATTCAATCCTTCGTCAGCGCCACCGATCTTGTTGCGCAAGGCGGGTAATCCATCAGGACTACTCGAGTCGATGATTATTAGCACTGCCACCATTTGCCCGCAGGCGGGGCGGGGCAAGTAAGCATTAAGACGCGTATCGAGAGCCGAGACCCATAGATGCGCGCACCGTTCGCCTGTTAGTCCATAGGGCGTGCGGCAAATAATGGGACTCGACTGGGCGCATGTTGTCACCGCAACGTGCGGCGCATTCCAGGCGTGACGCCTAAGCCATTTATTCTTTGAGTGGCCTGGGTCATGCGGCGATGCGCACCCCGATGAACGCGAGAGCGCACCAACCGCAGCGGCTTGGACGTGCAGAAGCGCGACAAAAAAAACGACACGGAGCAAGGAATGAGACTGACGATTGAAAGCAATTTTGCCGATGTGGCGCGGCAGATCCGCGAGATTGGCAAGCAAGCGCAGTTTGCAGCAGCAGTGGCATTGACGCGCACAGCAATGGACATCCGCGAGGAAGAGAAAAAGGAAATGAGCCGGGTATTTGATCGTCCGGTGAAGTACACGATCAATAGCATGTTCGTCAAAAAAGCAACAAAGAACAACCTTGAGGCAACAGTCTGGGTTAAGGACAATCCATGGGGCGCTGGCACGCCTGCCGATCGCTATCTGGGGCCGCAGATATACGGCGGCAAGCGCGTCCAGAAGAAGATGGAAAAGATGCTGCAGCGGGTAGGCGCATTGCCAGCCGGTTGGCAGACTGTACCTGGCGCTGGTGCCGAGATGGATTCATACGGCAACATGAGCAGAGGCCAGATCGTCAAGGTGCTGTCGTGGCTGCAGGCGTTCGGTGAGCAGGGTTACAAGAAGAACGCAACGCGAGAAACCAAAGACAAGATCAGGCGCGGCACACGGTCGAAGCGCGGGATGGAGTATTTCGTCAGCAAAGGTCCAGGGACAGCGCTTCCGGGAGGAAAAATCCAACACCTGAAAGCCGGGGTGTGGAGCAAGACCACGTTCGGAGCGGGCCGTGCCATCAAGCCAATCCTGATGTTCGTCAAGTCCACCCGTTACCAGAAGCGCTTCCAGTTCTTTGAGGTCGGCCAGCGGGTAGTAGAGCAAAATTTTACGGGCCACTTCGACCGCGAACTGCAAATCGCGCTGCGCACCGCGAATCTCACTTAATAAAACGGACGCCTTGCGAGTCAAGGCAAATTTAAACCATAAGGCCGCATGTGGTCAGCGCGGCGGCAGACGCCGAACTAGGAGCAAATCCCATGAATCGAATACTACAGATACCGCCCGGAAAAACAGATCAAGAGATGCTGGAGCGATACGCCACTGCGAAAATTGATCTTGTCCAAATCAGTACGCAATGCAAGGTATGCGCGTGTTGCGAAGAGTCTTTTTCGGCAACGCGCAAGCCGCGGGCAGAATTCAAGATATGCCAGGCAAATTCGACCATTCCTGTTGTTTTCTTATATCGCATTTGCGGTCGATGCATGCGCCAACACAAGAAAGGCGGTGAAGAACGCGACAGTGTTATGGCCGCTCTTCAAAAATTTTGTACTCTTGCCTCTTACCAGCCAACAGGCAAAGCACACTAATTACCGGCCAGATCGCCAGTAACCCGCAGGATGCTGGCACGCGACATGCCGCAGGTCAGTGACAGTGGACTTATGGGCTCCCCGCTCTTCGCACAACAGGTCTTATGTCAAGCAAAGGCCACGATTGACCCTAAAAGCCGCACGATTTATAATAAATCACATTTCATTTATTATCGAGTATTCAATGAAAACCTTTACTATTGAGCAAGCACGTTCCGCGGCGTCCGCTGGCGGTGTTTTGTCGGCCAATTTAAGGCCCATGGGCAGCATGTTTGCGCTGGAGTTCGAAACCCGCAACGGGCCTGCGATGCTGATTGCTGCGGTGTCGAAACAAGTGCGACGCTTCGGCAATCCGGTCAAAGCGTTCGAGATCGTGCGCGACCTGGGCTTGGAAGGCGGTCACTTCTCGGTTGCGCAGTGGCGTCCGAATGAGCGGGAGGCGGACCGGCCGGCACGTCCGGACAAATCTGCGGCACTGAAAGCGGCGCACGCGGCGGCTGGACTCCAGCGCACGCTGGAGGCGCGCATCAGCTTGGCGGATGCACTTGGCGCGATCTGGCACGATGCTGATGACGTGTTTGCGGAGATAGAGACACGCAATGCGGGTTAAGTTTCTCGATCAAGCCAAAACGGATTTACTCGATATCAACCAGTATTACCGTGAGGTGGGCGGCGCGGCATTGGCGAGCAAGATGCTGGACCGGATCAAGACGCCTGTTTTGGCGCTCAAAGACAACCCGGAAATAGCTCCGCCGTATGAACTCGCGCCGGGGATTCGGCGGCTGGTGGTTGCCCGTGGCGCGTTCCTGGTGTTCTATCGCGTCTGCGACACCATCGAAGTGTTGCACGTTCGCAGATCCGAACGTATGCCGGCGTCAGTGCAGGAGTTGGCAGAGGCCGAAAGACACGTAATATAGACGGCACAAGACGGTGTTAGTCGCGCCGCCTTGTGCCTAACCACAACCACTAACAGGACTAGCAGAAATGGGTAAAACGAATTTTAAACCGTTGAGCGACGCACTGGCGAAGCTCACCGCAAACATGACGACCAAGCGCCGCGAGGCCGAATCTCCCGAAAAACAAGAATTGCCGACCGCAGAGCGCCAGCCAACTGCTGTTGTAGTGCAGCTTCCGCTATGGGCCGAAGCATTGCGCCGCATACCTAATGAGATCGTTCGCTCGGCCTTATTCAACGCCAGAAACCGCAAGCAAGCGCGCGCCTACATCAAGAAAACAGAAATTGCCATAATTGGCGACGGGCGCATCACTTACCAAGGAGAAGAACTTCGCCAGGACGATTTAACTGTATGGCTGCAACTCATTCACATGGCGAAGGAACAGCCATTAGGGCAGATTGTCGAATTCACACCGTACAGCTTCTGCAAGGTCATCGGCTGGCCAATCTGCAAGGGCAGCTATGAGCGGCTGCGCGCTTGCCTTGAACGGATGCAAGCCACGTCGCTGGCCGTCTATTCCAAGCGACTAAAAGAGGGCGTTAGCCTGTCCATGATTCCGGTTTTTACGTGGAGGGACGGTAACGAACAGACCTTGAAAAAATATCGTGTTCAGGTCGCGCCGCAGCTCGTTGAATTGTTCAGGGACATACATTACACACAATTGGAGTGGTCACAGCGCCTAGCGTTGCCTGATGGAATCGCAACCTGGCTGCATGGCTACTTTGCGAGTCACCGCGAGCCGTTCCCTATCAAGCTGGACACAATCAAAAGGGGCGCAGGCATGACGACTGGACGCATTGCCAAGGTGCGCGAACTGATTGAAAAGGCGTTAATTCAACTGGTTAATGTCGGTTTCTTGAAGTCGTGGCAGATCGTCGGTGATCTGGTGCATGTGAAGAGGGCACCTAACCACTAAACTTGCGCCCTCCTAGTGCGACCAAGACCAGCCCGGCCAAGTGCCGGGCTATTGTGTTTTGAGGGACAGACCAGCCCATCAACTATTGTGTTTAGAGGGACAGACTATTGTGTTTAGAGGGACGAACTATTGTGTTTAGAGGGACAATGAAATTCAGGAAACCTAGTGTTGGCGCGGCTCTCCGGGCTTTTTCGTAAGCAGCTAACCAGTTTTAACCTTATATTTAACCCCGCACCCTGTGGATAAGCCTTGTGGATAAGTTGCACGAATGCCGCCACCACACCCAAAATCAGTACCCCAGGCAACACCAGAACCTTTGCAACTGCAACAACAAAGACAAATCCAGACTGCGCTTCGCGCACAAGGAAAACTCAAAACGGGTTATCGACGGCCAACACGTGGAGCGCTGGAGGCGCTCCATAGATGCGGCAAGGTGCCGTCCTTCGGCGGCATCTGACCATGCGGCGCTGTCTTCGCTGCGCTCGCTGCGTCTGGCTTCGCCAGATCAGACTCAAATCGCCTTGCTATAACTGATCGACGGTCCGTAGATCGGCTTGCATGAAGGTGAGGGTTAAGATTTTTGACCTGTTTTACCGCGTAGCGGCGAACTACTTTGCGCAGCAAAGTATAGTGAGTACACCTTGCTTTTGAACTCCCGCAAAGCAGCCACCAATGACCGCCACTATGCCGCCACAATTTGCCATCCTGCGTATCGCCAAACTCAAGACAATGGGCAACGTGGCCGGGTCCCTGGCGCACACCTACCGCACCCGCGAAACGCCCAATGCAGACCCCGAAAAGATCGCCGACAACGAGCACGAGCAAGACACGCCGGCCAAAGTCATGGACGCTTTGAAAGCACTGTTGCCCGAAAAGCGCCGCAAGGATGCCGTGCTGGGGATCGAGTATTTCATTGGCGCGTCACCGGAATGGTTTGAGGGCGGCAAGGATGGCTCCGACTATTTTCATGCAGCGGTTGACTGGCTGGAAAAGCGTCACGGCAAAGAAAACGTGGTCGGCTGGTCAGTGCATCGGGATGAAAGCACGCCGCACCTGGTGGCCTATGTGGTGCCGCTGGAAAATGGCAGGTTGAACGCCAAGAAATGGACCGGCGGCAAGGTTGCGCTTTCCAAAATGCAGACCGAGTTTGCCCGCGATGTCGGCCAGCGGTTCGGCATGTCGCGTGGCATCGAGGGCAGCAAGGCGCATCACCAGACTATCAAGGGTTGGTATGCCCAGGCAGAGAAGCCCGGCCAGCACGTGACCATCAGCCCGGAAGCCACAAAGCCCAAGGTGCTGAAAAAAGGCTTTATCTCTTCCGAGTATGAATCGCCTGAAATGGTGGCCGCACGGCTGACAAAAGCAGTACGGCAGGCATATGCACCGGCAGTCCAAGCGGCCAAGCTGGCGGCATCAGAACGCCGCAGGGCCGATGAAATGGCCGAAACAGCCCGAAGTAAGGATGCGGCACTGAAAGCGGCGCTGGAACGCCTGGAGCTAACAGAATCGGCATTGAAGCCCGTCATGGATTTAGCGGCGCTATCGCGGGATGAGTTTGTCGAGCTGGTTGGGTTGGCGCTATCAAAGGTTAATCGAATCAAGCAAGAGCGTTTTGAAGCAGAGAAGATCCGGCAGCTTGACCTTGAACGACAACGCCGGATTGATGACCTGGTGCGGGTGGAGCGCAAAACAGCGGGAGCGGCCTGCACGTTTGCCCGTCATGCGCTGGACGCCATAAAACAGGCTGGCGGGGATGCGCTCCTGGTGGACTGGGGCAAGGTTGAGCGAGCGGCGGCGATTGAAGCCATTGGAGAACACCGGCAAAGCCCCCAGGGCGTGCTGGACGCCATCGTGAAGCATTCGCCGGGAATGGTTGAGCCGGCACGGCAGGAAAAGGCGCGAGAGATGGTTTCTCGCATGGCCGGGATGGACATTGCAACCCCATCGAACACACCCGAAAGGGACCGTGGCCCGAGCCGATAGGCTGCTGCATACAAAAACATTTATTAGTTTGTTTGTTTATTAGTTTGTTTCTTTGTTTGTTGTTATAATAAAGTATCAACCAAAAGGAGAACACTATGCGTCCAGTCGAATTTGCCCCTGAAGAAATCATTCAAGCCGGTCTTGACCTGCAAACCGGAGGCCGCAACATCACCGGCTTTGCCTTGCGCCAACGCGTCGGCGGCGGCAATCCGAGCCGGCTGAAGCAGGTCTGGGATGAGCACCTGGCAAGCACGTCCGTTACGCAAGCTGAGCCGGTGGCCGAATTGCCGCTGGAAGTGGCCGAGGAAGTCGCCGCTGTCGCCAAGGCGTTGACCGAACGCCTGGCGGCGCTGGCCGTGGCGCTGAATGACAAGGCAGTAAAGGCGGCAGAGCGCCGGGTGTCCGAAGTGGTGCGGGCAGCTGGTGAGCAGCGCGCCCAGGCCGAGCGCGAACTGGTGGACGCGTCGCAAACCGTTGATGATCTGGAATCCAAGCTGGATGAGGCCAAGTTGGACGCTGAAGGATTGGAAAAGCGGCTGACCGATGCGCAGACCAGCAGCCAGGCGCAAGCGGTTGAGCTGGCCCAGGTGCGTGAACGTCTGACCGCCACCGAACAGGGCGCAAAGACTGCCAGCGAACAACACGCGGCAGAACTGGCGCGCATGAATGCCGTTATCGAAGCCGAGCGCACCCGCCACCAGCAAGAGGCCGCACAGTTGCGCGCCGAGCTGGCCGAGCAAAAGAAAGTCAGCCAGACGACAGCCGCCGAGCGTGACCAGGCACGCGCTGAACTGGCAATGGCGCAAGCCAAGGTGGAAGCGGCGAATCAGGAAGCGCAGCGGGCAACAGACCGCATGACCAAGGCCGAGGCCGGCAGGGAGCAAGCCAGCAAGGAAGCCAGCAGCGCACGCGAAGAAGCGGCCAAGCTACGCGGCCAAGTGGAAGCCATGCAGGCGCAAGCCGCCGATTTAATGCGCGTGCTGAACAATCGTCAGGATCTGGAAGACGCAACCGCCCAGCCTGCCACAAAGACCGGCGCTACTAAACAGCGTTAAATTTGGTCAACTCACGAAACGGAAAAAATCGCATGCGTGCTTTATTTTTCGTTTCCCCTATCCGCTCCTACGCATAAAAAATATATTCTAATCATTAATTCATACAATCAATTGATGATAAAATCAAAGCTTCATTGCATCAAAGGATTGTATGAATATCTTAGCTGTATTGAATCAAAAGGGCGGGAGCGGTAAAACCACGGTTTCGACAAATCTTGCAGTCGAGCTTACGCGGCGTGGCAAGCGTGTTTTGCTTATCGACACCGATCCGCAGAAATCCGCGTCCGATTGGCGCGCAGCACGGCAGGCCGAAAATATCAAGGTTGTATCGAGTAGCAAGGCGGCTAGTCTTACTGCTGACGTGCACAGACTGTCGGCAGGTTACGACATTGTGATTATCGACGGCGCGGCGATTGTTTCAGACTTGACGGCCGCAGCGGTAAAAATAGCCGATTCAATCATCATCCCAGTGCAACCGACACCCCGCGACCTGTGGGGCGCGGGCGATCTTGTGGAGCTTGTGAAATCACGTCAAGCGATCAATGAAGGCTTGCCGCCGACCGCGTTTTTAGTCACACGAGCATTTACCGGCACCAAACTATCGAGGGACATTGACGCTGCGCTGTTGGCGCTGGGACTGCCTGTGCTGGACGCACGGATTCACAACCGGCAGATTTACCCGAGCGTGGAGCTAGTCGGGATGGGAGTAGCGGAAGCCGACCCAGGCAGTGACGCGGCGCGAGAAATTGCCGCAATCATTGACGAGCTTATCGAAAACAATTTTATCTAAGGACAATATGAAAAAAGTACCAATTCCAACTATGGGCGCAAACACCGAGCGGCCAACTACAAAAGTAATGCCGCACGTCCAGGCGGCGCATGACGCCGTTGAAGGCATTGGCACTGTGCGGCTGAATGTAGAGCTGCCAGCGACTTTGCATCGAGCTTTCAAAATGAAGGCATTGCAGGAAGGCCGCACCATAAAAGAGGTTGTCGTGACCTTCATCACTGACTACTCTAAATAATCATTACATCATATAATCATTTGATGTAACGATATAACGGAATCAGGATGCAGCGAAAAGAGTGCCGTAAATTAAAAAATTACTTGTAACGTGTAACGCATCGAGATACAATAAAAATGATAAAGAGCTTTGCCCATAAAGGGTTGGAAAAATTCTTTGCCTCTGGTTCTAAGGCCGGCATCAGACCAGACCATGCGAGCAAGCTGAAGCGGCAAATGGCTATGTTAAACGTGGCACGAGGGCCGCAAGAAATGGACTATCCCGGTTGGAAGCTGCATCCATTGTCGGGAGATATGGCCGGGCATTGGTCAATATGGGTGAGTGGCAATTGGCGCTTAACCTTCCGATTTAACGAAGAGGATGCCGAAATTGTTGATTATCAGGATTATCACTGAAAGGATTGAATATGGGCCGCATGTATAACCCGCCACACCCTGGCGAAATGCTTAAGGAAGATGTGTTACCAGAATTGGGCTTGACCGTAACCGATGCCGCAGAGCAGCTTGGCGTGTCGCGCGTGGCCTTTTCGCGTGTCATCAATGGTCGCGCTGCCATAAGTGCAGAATTGGCGATACGCCTTGCGCAATGGCTTGGAGGTAGTGCTGAAATCTGGTTGCGCGCCCAGCTCCAATATGACCTGTGGAACGCGGAACAAAAAAGCAAAATCAAAGTTAAGCCAGCAATACGGCTTGAAGCGACAAATTGAGAAAACCGTAGCCTGACGGCATCAGGCAAGCGGCGACAACGGTGCTGATACACCATTGCCGCCTAACCACAATCACTAACAGGAGTAGTAAGCATGGCTGTCGATAATATTAGCACTGCACAAGAAATACATCAAAAAACATCAGATGGTGTGGATAAACACATTTTAGGATCGGAACAAAAGCGTAGTGAAGATCCTCAAGTTCAGCAAATGTCGCATAAAAGCATTACTGCTCTACTTGATTCCGTGGTTGATGAAATCAGTGAAAATGCGGCGCATATACAGTGCATTGCCTTTGGTGGTCGAGCACACACAGAGCAAACAGATGAAGCTATCAGCGCCGGCATGTTCGGTGTAATTATCCAAATGTCGGAGAGTACGAAGAACTATTTGTGTTTGAAGGATTTGATTACAGAGCTGCGTTACCGGGCAACGTCCAGCGCGCCGACAGACCCCATTGCAAAGCAAGGCCAATCCCATGCGTTGCAGGGCGCCAGGGATGCGGTAGATGCGGCAGAGGTCGGCATGAGCTGCATAAATCATATCGCTCCTATTCTTGTCGCCATTGAGGCCATGGCACATGTTGGCGGAATGAACGCCAAGGAAATCACAAAAAAAATGGATGCGATTCAAAAACTTGCACAGGTTGGCGTGCTAACAGCAAATGACATGGAAAATACGATGGATTGCGAGCGCGCAGGCTTGCAGAAAAAGCTTTCTGCACTGGAGGCAGTCGTTTAACCGTAAAAGTTCAAAGCGTCAGACTAGCTCGACGGAGCGAAAAGCGGGAAACCTTCACCCGCCTGTCTGGCGCCCCTATGCAATGAAGGAGGCGTTAGAAGGAACATGCAATGACTGAGGAAATGGAAATTCCAGAAGGATTAATTCCAGAAGGACTGAGGATAACTCCAAAACCAAACGGTGGACGCCCCCCAGTGACACGGCGGTGTATAGCTGTTTTTATGGCTTATAAATTTAAAAAAGACGCGTATGAGAAGTCAAATTCGAATAAGGAATATTGCGTAACAGAACTTAACCGCCTCGAATCAACCGGCAATCGGGCGAAAGACTGGATTATGGGGAATTTCGAAAAAATTAATGCATCTGAGCATGTTGTAACGCTTCGGAGAAACGCCCGAAATATTTTACCGAAACACTTCGTGATTATTTCCGATGAAGAAAGAATGTTGCTGGTGCTTGGCAAAAAAATGCCAAATGGGGTGACCGTGTTCCCAGATGGTACAAAAGGGTTTTATTGGAGGCCAGGATTGGGAGAAGTTGTTGAGTTTGAATTCCAAAATTTAGACGCCAGTTTTTCCATGCCGGGGCCAACAGCTGCGGCTGTAGCGGGTTGGTGTTGGGAGAAACAGAATCAATCAAGAGGGAAAATAATGTGAATAACTATTCTTTCCCGTAATGAAATGGTTTCGTAGCTTACTAAATCAACCCCTATAAACGATATTCGACGCACCCATTTTATAAGGTGCATCGTATGAAATCATTTGAAAAAAAAATCACTAATGTAACGGCCAAATCAGAGTCAATAAAAAGCTTCCCTCCTCTTGAAACTGAAACACGCACCCACGTTACTACGAAGTGTGCAGCTTTCCACCTTAACCGCCAGCAGCAGACATTGAGGCTCTGGACATGCAATCCATCTATTGCGCCAATAACACCGATTCGAATCAATAGACGCCTTGCATGGCCCGTGGCAGAGATTCGCCGTTTGCTGGCAGGCGGCGGTAAGCAATGAGCGCCGCCGATATCAAGTTTGCAAAGATCATTGCCGCCAATCCCGGCTTTTATGTGCTGGAGGCGCTAGGCGACGACAACGGCTATCCGGTCGAAGTGCACAAATACCCTGTCTTGGGGTGGGCACTGGATGTGGATCTTCTCATACCCCACCCAATCACCCTTGAGAGCGTGAAGACTCAAGGCGTCCATATATTGCAGCCGGATGGCACTGTCGAGCGCGCCAATATCGACTGGGCCCCCAATCTGGAAGACTGGCTTAAGTTCCGGCAGGACGAATACACCGAAAAGAAGTGCGGGGGCACGAAATGAGCCTTCCTACAGAAAAACAGTGCGCCATATTACTGGCGCGTTCGCGGCACGGTCGATCTAAGCTGGGCGGTCGATACAAGCTTGATGTTTTGGGACCAGCACAGCGGGCGATGGCGTTGCGCAGGAAGGGTGCTGCTTCGCCACTGTTCCAGTCGATGAGTTTTTCAACTGCTGCCAATTGCATAGAGCAGACCGATTGTTCCGAAAAGCAGGATGGTGCGAAATGACCAGCTTTTCCAATAGCGCGGCGCGGCCGGTAACGATGGATGCGGCACGCGCTGCGTTGGCACTTATTCCTGCCGATGACCGCGACCTGTGGTTGCGTATGGGTATGGCGCTTAAATCAGAGTTTGGCGATAGTGGCATGGAGATCTTTGAGACCTGGAGCGAAGGCGCTGCAAACTTCGATGCCAAGGCGGTCTCATCGGTCTGGAAGAGTTTCAAGGCGGGTGGCGTGACGATTGCAACGCTGATAGCTGAAGCCAAGACGCACGGATTCAATCCGAGAGACTACGCGCCAGCCGTGCCCTTATCTGCTGTGGACCAGTCCCGTATCAAGCAGGAACGGACTGAGCGCGACAACGCGGTGGTGGCTGAAAAGGCGGCTACACAATCGGCGACGTCTGATGCGGCGGCGAAGGTATGGGCGGCGGCTGCGGATTCTGGCGCATCGTTGTACCTGACGCGCAAGGCGGTTGCTGCTTACGGTGTGCGGCATGCTGGTGATGTGATGCTGGTGCCGCTGCGTGATGCTGCCGGCAAGCTGTGGAGCGTGCAGGAAGTGTTTTCCAATGGGCGCAAGAAGTTCTCTACCGGGGGGCGGGTATCTGGCTGCTTTCACATCATTGGTGATGTTGCAGCCTCTGCCTGGCTGCTGATCGCTGAAGGGTACGCCACGGCGGCAACGCTGCACCAGGCAACCGGGCATCCGGTGGCGGTGGCTTTCTCGGAAAGCAATATCAAGCATGTTGTCGCTGCCATGCGCCAACTGCACCCCAGCGCCAAGCTGCTGATCTGTGCCGACGATGACAGCCAGACCGAAGCCAAGACCGGCAAGAACCCAGGCGTGGCGGCCGCGACATATGCCGCCAAATCGGCGGGCGGGCATTGGTGCAAGCCAGACGGCCTGCCGGTGGGGAAGAAAGATTTTAATGACCTGGCCGCAGGGACTAGCCTCGATGCGGTACGGGACCAGATCGCGGCGGCGGTAGCTGCTGCCGATGGGGGCCCGTTCGAGAGTTCACCCGCTGCCAAGGTACAACCAAAAACAAGCAACACGGCGTTACAGCCGGCACGCCAAGGAGCCGACAAGGGACGGCGCAAGCAAGGCGCATCAGCGACGGCCAAGGCTGCGGGCGGTAGCAATGCGCAATCGTCACGCCCGTTCTTTACAGTGGATGATGGCGGCGTATGGTTCCACGGCTTCAGCCAGCAAGGAGACCCGCTGCCGGCACAGTGGATCTGTAGCCCACTGCACATCACAGCACAATCACGCGATGCAGCCAGCGGCGACTGGGGCTATCTGCTGGAATTTTCGGACGCGGACGACCAGCCGAAGCGCTGGGCTATGCCGGCTTCAATGTTGGCTGGGGACGGCACTGCATACCGCTCAACCCTGTTGGGAATGGGCTTGCAGATCGCTGCTGGCGTGACCGCCAAGAACCAACTCACGGTCTACATTCAGACACAAAAAACCGATGTGCGGGTGCGCTGTGTTGACCGTATCGGCTGGCACGATTCGGTCTATGTCTTGCCAGACCAGACCATCGGCGAAGGGGAAGAAAAAATAATGTTCCAGGCTGCCGGCGGCGTGGTGTCGCAATTCAAGCAGCGCGGCACGATCGACGAGTGGCGCGATAACGTGGCGGCGCACTGCCGTGGCAATTCCCGGATGCTGTTCTGTGTCAGTGCGGCCTTTGCCGCACCGTTGCTGCACCCTGCCCGCATACCTTCAGGTGGCTTTCATGTGCACGGGGATTCATCATCAGGAAAAAGTACCGCGTTCAAGGTGGCCGGCTCGGTCTATGGCGGCAAGGATTATCCGCGTAACTGGCGCATGACCGATAACGCGCTGGAGACGGTGGCCGTGCAACATTGCGATGCGCTGTTGCTGTTGGATGAAATCGCCCAGGTAGATCCAAAGGTAGTCGGAGATACCGTGTACATGCTGGCCAACGAGACCGGCAAGGGCCGTGCAACTCAGGCCGCAACGGCTCGCAAGGTAGCCAGCTGGCGTGTGTTGTTTCTGTCCGATGGCGAAGTCAGCCTGGCTAACCACATGGAACAGGCGGGAAAGGGAACCAAGGCGGGGCATGATGTGCGCATGGCGCACATTGCCGCCGATGCGGGCAAGGGCTTGGGTGTGTATGACACGCTGCATGACTTCACCAGCGGTGCGGCGCTGTCTGACCATCTGGTGGATATGTCGCACAAGTATTACGGCACGGCGGGCATGGCGTTCATCGAGTATGCGGTCCAGATCGCGCCCAAGTTATCCAATGGCCTGAATGCGCATGTCACTGCATTGGCGCGTGAGCTGTGCCCGGCTGATTCGCACGGCCAAGTATCGCGGGTTGCCGCACGCTTTGCCCTGGTCGGGGCAGCAGGTGAAATGGCAACCAGTGCAGGCATTACCGGATGGGAGAAGGGAGAGGCAACAGAGGCAGCGCGTACCTGCTTTGCGGCGTGGCTCGATGGGCGCGGCGGCTCAGGCAATGTGGAGCATGGCTCCATCCTTCGACAGGTCAGCGGCTTCTTTCAGTTGCATGGTGAGTCGCGGTTCGTCTGGTGGCACCGGGCCAATGATGACCACAAGCCCAACACGATCAACCGGGCAGGGTTCAAGCGCATGCTGACTGGTGACGGTTCGCCCATCAGTTCCGATACGGACCATCACAAAGCATATGGCACGGAGATGCACCCGGCAGATGCCGAAAGCAGCGAACAGGAATACTTTGTGCTGCCCGAAGTTTTCCGCAGCGAGATCTGCAAGGGGTTCAATCCGAAGACGGTCACGCGCCTGTTAATAGAGCGTGGCTTGCTGGTGACGGAGGGGGAAGGCGACAAGGCAGGCGCAACCCGCAAGGAACGTCTACCCGGCTTAGGGGCTGTTCGATGCTATCGCTTCAAGCCGGGAATTGTCGGAATTGACGCGTAAGCAAGTGCGCCTGCCGGGCGCGGGCGGCGCGGTATGAATCCTTTTCGCGCTGCATTTTGCGGTTATTCATTACAAAAAGCACCATAAAAACAGGTGCAACGCCTGTTTTTAGACCATTAATATTTTGCAATGCGGAATATTTTCAACGATTTAACAATTTAAAAATAGGCCGTGCTGTCTGCAAATCCAATGCCAGTAACGATTTAGCTGATTTTACATGCCAAATAACGCACGCTTGTCCCGGCTGTCCCGCCTTGGTTTTTGCTTTCCGGGACACTTTTCCGGGACAGGCAAAACCAATGCCAGTAAGGCTTGCAGCCTGATTTAACAATCTGTCCCGGCGTCCCGGCAAAAAAAGAGGCGGTTTGAATGCTGGCTTGCACATGTGGCGATCGCGTCGCGTGCGGGTTGCTATGCTCGACGTCAGTGTTGCGATCTGTGGCTGATGGCCACGTTATCAACCAGACACGGTCTGATGCCACTGTCATGGGTCCCTCCCGGCACCCTCTCGTCAAGGGTTATTCATATCCCTAACTTCCCGTGGTCATGAAAAGTTCGTTAGGGGGTTGTGATACTAGATCAGCTAGCAACCGAGCACCTTGGCTGACGGCCCCCCCCCCATTCGGGTCCTTTGAGCAGCAGGGTGGGTGAGGGTTATTCATATCCCATGTTTTCACTAGCCAGTGGACTGACACTTACCTGACATACCACCTGACCACTAGCCATTATCAATATCAAACCTGACATACAGCGGGAAGGCCGTGCGGCAAGCCGCCTAAAGCTAATCCCAAATCGCCAGACAGAGAAATATTTGCCGGGACGCCGGGACAGAATAAAAAAACGAGGTAAATCAATGAAAACAAATACTTTATTTGTCCCGGTAAATATATAGATATGCCGGGACATTGCCGGGACAAGACCGGGACAGTAAAAAGCGCCAATCCATTTTTTTGCGGCCTCCCAGTGCCAAATAATAGGACTCCGCACGGGCATTGGCCCTCTATTTGCCGGGCCAATGCACCCCATTATCTGGAAATTTCGCGCGGAGGGGTTTTCCTCCGTGCCGACACCCGCCCGGCTGTTCCTGCGAGCGGTCGAACTGCTCGTTATGCCGCCAACCAAAAATGAATCTAAGGGGAAGAACCATTCTTTCCTGAAATAAAACGGTTTCGTAGCTTACGAAATCAACCTCTATCACTGATTCTATACATGCCATGTAGGCAATCAGACCAACATTCACCCACCAAGAGAGAAAATTATGAACAAAAACCAAACACACGAGAAGGCAAATTTTACGGGGGAAACATCCATTAAATGCCATGAAAAAGTTTTTAGAGCCACCAGTGGCGGAACCATGCATTTTGAACGTCCTGGCGCTCCTGCTTTAGTTGCTCCCACTAAAAATCAGATGGGTGCCGCCAGTGCCCCAATGAGCCGTAAAGAACTCGATGCCAAAGCTAGGGAGCATATGTCTGCCAACCCTGGAGTTGACTATCTCAAAGCCATCAAGGCCGTGCAATGCGGCGTGGCAGCTGTTCCTGCCAAATCACCGACACCACGGCCCGACACGGCAATGAGCCGCCAATTCATAGACGCCTCTGCAAAAAAATACATGACAGATCACCCCGGCACCACTTACGTCGCCGCAGTCAAATCCATCCAACCAGGAGCCTGAATCATGGCAAAAACAAATATTGCACTTCTCACCATCGG
>NZ_JBSYGS010000002.1:0-26352 GCF_055694065.1 Gelidimonas denitrificans | reverse complement strand
GATTCACGTTTCTGTTTAACGTTGGTTTTGGTTAGGCGCTTGCTGGGGTTACAGCCCCGGCCTGCGCCGCTTTACAAAATGCCTTGCCCTGCTTGCCAGTTCCCGCGCTTTGGGCTTAATCTTTTGCATCGGTCATGCCTTCACTGCACCGGCGCGAAGCGCTTGCAACTCATCCATCAGTTCCTCATAGGTATTCACCGGCAACATGACGAATGCCGGCTTGTTATCGCGCATCACCACAAATTTGTCTTGTTCGCCATTCTGCAATCTATCGAAAATTGTTTTTGCGTTTCGCTGTATATCGGTCGCTGAAATCGCTTGGTCGGCGCGTTCGAGTAGCATAATAAGTCCTTTTTTGCTGTCAGTGAATTAATTATAATATGATAAAAGTCATATTATAATATGATTACACTCTCAACGCTTGAATACAAGAGTGCCGGCGCGAAGCGGCACTATCGGCGATCAGCCGACAGCTAACCTGACGGATTTGCCGACACGGGTCAGCATATCCACTAAGGCGTCAATCGTAAATTTGCTTACCTTGCGATTCACCACATCGGACACACGCGGCCGCGTAACGTGCAGGATCTCGGCCGCATCGTCTTGTTTCAGATGATTCTCCTTGATCCAGGCTGCCAACTCATCCATAAGCTGCTCTTTGAGTGCACGTGTGTCACTAATCCGCTTTTGCGATTCGACTTGGCAGCGCTCGGCCTCAGCCGGCGCAAAACCAAGCTCTGCAAACAGGTTCGTACCGGGCTTCGTGACGTGCCGGATTTTGGTGTCTATCTCGTTCATTTCTTTGCTTTCCTATCTCGCACCACGGCCCGATAACGGGCCTCGGCAATGTCCTTGTCGTGTTTCGATGTGGCTTCGGTCTTTTTCTGGAAGCAATGCAGGACGTAAATCGCTTCCTCGAATTTGGCTACATACATCACTCGGTAAATGCCGGACGCGTCCTTGATACGAATCTCGCGCGTGCCGGCCCCTGCATTAGAAAACGGCTTCCAGTCGTCGGGGTCTAGCCCCGCCTGCACTTTCCCCAACTGGAAACCAGCCTCGCGGCGCGGGTCATCGGGAAAGCTGAGAATGTCATCATAGGATGAGCCGATCCAACAAATTGCTTTTTCTTCTTCCATTGTATCAAATTTTATACACGAATCAATAACGCCCTAGCTTATCGGTTTACTGCGCGTTGAGCGAGTCGGCCGGGGCTGTAGTGGCCGCTGGGCTGGTTACAGGCGGGAGAAAGCCAGGGCGTGGCCATGCAGCTCGTCAATGAAGCCGTCGAGTGTGCCGCCTGCCAGATCCTCTAACAGTGCATAAGTGTAGGTCGCGTGCTCCAGCTCGCGCGCCTGGTGGTGGATTTCGCCTTGCATGGCATCGATCAGCGCCGCGCCGTTGGCCAGCGAAGCGGCCTGCCGTGCGTTATCGGCCTCTAGCGCGGTGATGCGACGGTACAGGCGCTCGTTTTCCTGCTGCAGCGCCAGCAGCTCGGTCGCCTGGTCGCCGGCGGCGGCCGTAGCTGATTCCAGCGCAGCGATACGCTGGTCGCGTGTCTCGATCGCGTCGATGAGCTTGGCCTGGTGGGCCAGATAGAAGTCGTTGGCGTGCACCAGCTCGACCAAATAATGGGCGCGGATCTTCTCGGTCTGCTGTTGCAAGTGCCGGTTGAAGTCGGCCATCAGCGCGTCGATGTGGGCGTCGTAGGCCTCGGCTAGCGTTTGGGTGCTGGCGTTGGTCTGCTGCAGCGTCTCGCGCGTTCTGGCCAGTGCCAGGGCTTGCATGCGGCTATATCGCTGCCAGTTGACGAGACTGTTTTCCAGGTCGCGGATCTCGCGGTTGGTCCGCTGCTGCGTTACCCAAACGCCGGCATAGTAATCCCCGCTGCTCATGAGTCAGCCGCCATCGCGCTAGCGGCCGCCGGTATGTGTCGGTACAGCGTGGCCACACTGACGCCGATCGAGGCCGCGACATCCTTAGGTGGCATCCCATCGGCCAGCAGCTTGCGTGCGGCCTCGGTCTTGCTTTCGGTCATTGAGGGCTTACGCCCGCCAGTGCGGCCGCGTTTCTTTGCCGCGGCCAGGCCAGCGCGGGTGCGTTCGATAATCAGCTCACGTTCCATTTGTGCCAGACTAGCCATGACGTGAAAAAAGAACCTGCCCGCAGGCGTGCTTGTGTCTATACCGTCGGTAAGACTGCGAAAGTTCACTCCCAGTTTTTCCAGCTCGGCAACAAAGTCGATCAGGTTCTTAACAGATCTTCCCAGCCGGTCGAGCTTCCACACCATCAGGGTGTCGCCGGCGCGAAGGTGCGAAAGTGCGCTGGCCAGCCCGAGCCGGTCTGCCTTGGCTCCACTCTGCTTGTCCTGGTAGATATGTTTCTTTTCACAGCCAGCGGCTGTGAGCGCGTCAAGCTGCAGGGCCAGCTCCTGATCTTGCCGTGACACTCGCGCGTAACCGATTAACATTGTTTAAATCCTTCGCAAAACTCGTTACCATCATTTTAAAATGAGAGATACAATTAAGAAAGGATTTTGAGAAATAAAAACAGCCCATTTCTGGGTTTTATTGGGCGAGCCTCACGCCTTATCGAAATCCACCGTTTATGAGAGACAAGACTGAATTTTGAAAGGCTGGGTCATGAGTACAACCTATGACAAAGATGTTGTTGCTTGGGCACAGGAGCAAGCCCGATTATTGCGTTCAGGCCAGTTTGCTGATTTGGACATTGAGCATATTGCAGATGAGATTGAGAGCGTAGGCAAAAGCGAACAACGTGAATTGGCGAGTAGGATGGCTGTTCTGCTCGCCCATTTGCTCAAGTGGGAATACCAACCGGATCGACGTTGTTCGAGTTGGGAGCGTGTCATCAAAGTGCAACGGGAGAGTATCGAACGCCGGATTCGCAAAACACCCAGTTTGAAGGAGTCGCTGTCTGATGTGGATTGGTGGGCAGATGCTTGGGGTGACGCCGTTGCGGCGGCATCGAAGGAAACAGGTATGGCGTACACGGATTTCCCGGAGGTTTGTCCATGGAATCAAGAGCAAGTCATGGTAGGGCCACGATAATGAACAAAGCGACAGAACGTAACAAGAGGAAAGCGGCTCGGCGACGCCGGGTGCGTCTGCGGGTGCGCCGGGACTACATTAAGCATTTAGTGGCCGATGAACGCGACGATGTGATTGATGGTTGGATCTCGGCCGTCCGTACCAATGGCGGCCGCCTGCCCGTCGGCATGGTGAATGATGCAGTGCTGGCTGCCCTCATCGAGCGTGCTGTACTGTTCCCGTTCAAGTTACTTGTGCGCGTGCAATATCTGCGCCTCTACACGGGGCACGGCTCCGCGCGGTCGTTGGGCTAGTAATTGTTTTTTCGATAAAACAGCCATTTTTATACAAACCGACAGCCTGTTATATGAAAGGGTGAGGATTCGGCGATTTTTAAGTGCCAATACGCCCCCATAAACATTCACCTTTCTAGCCCCACTGCAACGCACGCTATATCAAACGGTGGCAAATCGACTATTTTTAAGTGCAATACGCCCCATAAACATTCACTTTTCCTCTCAAAACATATTAAATTGCATTTTGATAGGAAAACGCAAACAGCTCTCGCCCGCTTTTCATTTCTGCCCCATAAACAGTCACCTTTCTAGCTACTGCAGCCCTTCTTGCTTGCTCCCCAAATATGCTTGTACGTCGGCGCAAGGATGTGGGAAAAAGTCTCGAATGTCCTGAAGTTGCCCGTTCAAATGGGTCGTTTGAAAATGTACCCAACTAACGAGACTGTGATAAATTTTATTTCCGAAACCACTTGCCTCAGTCCCGTACTGGATTTGCTGCCCACTTGGATCATCGCAGTTGGCTGGATCGCCCAAAGCATGGTAGGTGCGGCACATGATCGGACGCACCGGATAAATGCCACACTCGTTACCATCCTTGAGAAAAGGGCAGGATGTACGGTTTCCAGTCGTCAACTTCCCTTCGGCCGTGTGTGGAACGCCCGTCTTGACATAGATGTATTCCGCTTCAAAGGTTGTGATTTGCACGTCGAAATTGCAGCAATGAGAACATCCCTTGGCACATGTCGCAAACGATGAAATGAACGGCGCGAGAGTGTCCATATAACGGTATACAGCCTCTAATTTTTTAATGAGGTCGCTGGGGGCATTCAGGTACTCAAATAATTTAATAGTCATACGCGATAGTGAGCGGTACTGCCAGCTCAGCGAACCAAGCGCGCAGACGCGCGCTCAGCTCGGCACGCTTGATGATCACGCTGGGTGTCTCGTCCAACATGGGCCAGATATTCGATTGCACGAAAGCGCTGCATTTCGCCCGATCGAAATCTTGAATCTCTGCATAGAATTCATGGAGGCCATCCTCGGACGCCATGCCGATCGAAATCAGCTCGGTGTCGATAAAATCCGTAAATTCGGTATCGAGAAAGAGAAGCACGATTACATCCCCATTGCACGCCAATTGATTGTAGAGGCCGTGTAAGCCTCTAGGCGGTGCTTGCAAATCCACCAGGCCCGCCGTTCGTATTCGTTCGCCCAGCGGGCGATACGATGCATTGCGAGCTGGTCGGCATTGCTTACTTGGTCGGCCCGTGCCTTGATGATGGCGAGCGCCATTTGCTGTTTGCTGGCGAAGTGCTTAGAGCGGTTGCCGTTGGTGAATGCCATATCAAGCGCCTGATACAGTGCGCCCTCCCCGGCCAGAGCCAGATCGTCAAACGTACCCAAATCTACCGGACTGTCGTGGGTGGTGATGAGGTCATAAGCGGTTTCAGGCAGATCCAGATAAGCATAAGACAGTTGACGGCCGTCCACCACAGCACTATGCACCTGGGCGTAACGAGGGCCAAGCCCATGCAGCGTAAATAGCAGGTCGTCGAGCTGCACCCAATTACCGTGCCGGATTTGCGCGACTGCAGCAAGGCTATCAGGCGAATGCCAGCGATTCGTCATGATGCGCGCTCATTTTCTCAATTCCTCGTCGAGTTTGACATTCAGGGCGTCGATGAACTGGCGCGACTCCTGCGACACTGGCGGCAGCTTCGGGGTCTGTTTCACTTTTTTCGGCTCGGCAACAGGCTTGCGTTTTGCCTCGCGGGCCGACTTGGCGGCGGCCTTCTGTTTATGCGTCGGCTTCGCCGGTTCTTGCACTGCCGCCGGCTCTGGCTCTGGCACAGCCGTTGGCTTTGGTATTGGCGCCAATGCCGGTGCTGGTGTCGCTGCGACCGGTGCCGGGGTGCTAGCTGGCTGCTCCTGCTTTGATTGCGGCTCTACCTTCTTCTGGAAGGCAAAGACGTTACCAGCTACAGCGATGGCCAGTAGTGCGGTAATTAGACGGGTCATGATTTTTTAGTCTCGCGGGTCGTGCGAACGCTAACGCGCGGGTGCGTATCGTCCGTTTCGATGTTGATGGTGATAGCGCTCATCTTCTCGGCCGGCATTCCTGCCTTGATCGAGCGCACCAGGTAATCATGATCAATGCGCGGGGCAAATACCGTGATGGTCATAGGTTCCGATTGTTTGGCGGCAAACCGGCCGACTTTACCGAGTGCCACGGTCAGCCCCTGGTCGCGCGCCGTAATGCCGTCTGCCGGCAGCGGGGTATCGAGCGATGCCCCACGCCCGGACAGGCGAGCAAAAGTCTGCTGGGCTTTACCACCGAGTTGCGACAGTTCGGGTGGCATGTTGGCGCAGCCGGCAATGATGCCGGCTAACGCCGTGATGATGAGTCGTTTCACGGTGTTATCCCCTTAATTACTTTGCTGCGCGAGAGCTACGTCGATTTTCAAGTCCTTGGTATTCGGTTGTACGAATCCCTGGACACGCACGGGGTTGTGCTTCTTGGTCTTAGCCAGCTCGCCGGCAAACCATTTCTCAACCCGGCCTAGATCTTCTGCATTACGAGCGATGATGTCCACTTTCAACGGATCTGGACTGACGGCAACCGCGTTGGCTATGGCAAGTACGTTCATGCGCGCCAGCAACATAGCACCTGTGTCTGTTGGGTAGCTGAGAGCGTGTGAGCCGCGTGCAGCAATGGCAGATGTGTTCTGAATCTGCTCGGTCGGTGCAACGTCGGTCGCGTGGGCTACGCCCACAAACAGCAGGACAAGAATAATGGCAGAAAACTTTTGTTTGTTCATAATAACTCCCTATGGTGTAATAAAAGTAAGTGCATTAAGTGCATTTCCATCATTTAAAAATGCGGCAATGGATTCCGCACCCAGCCTTTCGGCCGGCCGTATTATTTATTTAAGTTCTATATTTAGACGATCAAGGCCCTGGTCAATTAGCTCTAGGATCAGGGTATTGATCGAGACTTGGCGGCCTCGGGTATTTTGTAAGGAGCCGGCCATTTTTGTCACTCTCGCGTGAAGCTCCGGCGGCATACGCAACGTAACGTATTTGATGCCGGATGCTTTCGCGTTTACATCGTCTTGGGGTGGCTTAGTCGTCATTTATATAGTCTTCGGGTTCGGTCATACTGGCCGGCGATGGGGCCAGTAAATTTTCAAAAAATGAGAGGTCGGTCGTGTTATCTACTGGCACTGGCGACGACGCAACAGCGGCCGCCTGCACAATAACAGGCTTACGCTGGGCTGCCCTCAAGCCTTTAGGTGATTTTTCAGCTTTGATCGCGTCTAGCTCTTGCTCACGATTCATTGCCTCTTGCACCATCATGTCGATGATCTCGGATCGTGGTGGATTCGGATTGGCCTTCACCTTCATTTCAAGACTTTCATGCACGCGCACGGCAGCATGGTTGTCTTGGCTGGGCTGTTCGCGCATAGCTATTACCTCGCGTGCGCCGTTTTCTGTTCCAGCTCGGCCTTATTGCCCAGCGCCTCGGTGCGCTGCTGCTGTCGCACGGACTCAATCTGATTTTCTCGGGTGTTCGCTTCCACAACCTGTTCTTTCAGCCAGGCGCTGGGTTCGACACCGTTGTGGCGCTGCGCGGACGCTTCACGGCGTTGCATTGCGCGATCGAGCGCCGGATTTTCCGACTGGCCTTGCTCGGCTTGCTGAGACTGCTCTTTTGCCGAATCGAACTGGTGATGTGATTCCCTCCCAATTTTGACGGAGGCCAGAGAATCTAGGTGTGGGTCACGCTGCTGGATCTGGCTTTGTGCTGTGTTATGTTTTTCCTTATTCAACCCCAACTGCAACTGCACCTCCTTTGGCACCATACCGTTTTTTTGGTCGTGCTGATGGAGTTGATTCGCTACCAAAGCTGCTTGCTCTTTGTGGTGATCAGCATTCTTTTTGGCCTCGCTGATCGACTTATCGGGGTAGCTGAGTTGGCGCTGTAGCTCCGCAACCTGGTTCCACGATTCCGCATGGTGATTGTGGAACTCGGTCGATTTCTGCAGCTCCATCCGCTCACGCTGTTCCGGAGCAGTCTTTGGATCAGTGATTTTGTCCGCGAGTTGCTGTTGGCGCTCGCGGAAAGCTCGTTCTTGAGTCAGCGCATGGTCGCCTGCGGTCGCTTCTGGGCCACCGACAACGGGAGCATTGTCACGGTGGGCGATAAAGCCGCTGGCCTTGTAAGCTTCCAGAGCCTGCTTGCCGGTTTTGATCTGCTCGGGCGTGCCGGTGGTGGCCAGTGGCTCGCGCGGAGCCGGGGGAAGGTCATTGCCCGCCGGCATGAGCTGATTCTGTCCGTGCGTCTCTTTCTTGGCCAACAGCCATTCTTGATAACGGGCGTGCTGCGCCTGCTGGGCCTGTTTGGTCAGCACGTCGCGCACTTGATGCTGCTCTTGCACCAAGTTGTCGGACACATCGCGCTGTTCGGCCAAGGCCTCGTGCGCCTGGTCAGCGTTACGCTGCAGCTCGTCGTTGCCAGTGCCAGCCATATTCGAGTCGGTCATGTTGTTTCTCCGTGGGAGGTACGAAAACGATCACGCCAGCACGTTGCTTTTCGATTATCCAACCATCATCTGGCAGACCAGCGAGTACTTCGAGCTGACAAAGAAAATCGACCATCTTATGCAGCCGCTCTATGATTCGGCGGTGCGTGATGATCTGCGGCAACGGTGAGTCGCCCGGGAACCGAAGATGATGCAGAGCATAGCGCCCTTCCATCGTTTCACCGATCAAGTTGATATAGTCACAGGCCAAGCTCGCAAGCTGGCGCGCTTCGTCTTCGTAGTAATCGAAATCGACGCCACACACGCACTGATGATCAATCCACGGGCTATATGTCATAACTCCATCAACTCTAGTGACTTCACAGACTTCATTATAACGCACTATGCAGTGAGTGCAATGACTTCATAAACAACAAAAACCAGGGCGAGACATTGCTGCCCGCCCTGCTTCTTATGGCCGCATGGATGGCCGGTGTTCCTCCTGCTCTTCATGCTGCTGTTGCTTGGCTTGGTGCTCCTGGGCATGCTGCACGTTCCAGTCAGCGATGTCTTTGATGCCAACCGGAGGGCGCATTTCCTCGACGCCCTCCGCTTTACCCCGGATCTGGATGATGGTATCCCGCTGCCTATCGTGGGCTTCCTGGGTATCTGCTTGTTTTTCAGAATCAATCTGACCGTCGGCTTTCATCTCATTGTCGTACCACGGCCGGACATGATCGGCGTTCTTAATAAGATCGCAAAGCTCCGAGTTATTCTGCCATTTCAAGGTTCGCGCGCCGCCAGTGATAATAGCGGTTGGAGGCTCCTTTCCTTCCCGTTTATACAGGTCACGCAAAGCCAGCGCATCGAAGCCGCCTTCAACGAAATGTACGTCTTTATCGTTGCCGCGCAGGATAGGCGGGAAAGTTTTGTCTGTGCTGGCGTAGCACATTTTAGTAGTCATCTCGTCGCCGATTTTCTCGGCCTTGATGAAGCGCGTTTCGGCGCTCCGGATCTTGCCTTCCTTATCGTGGCCAATGAACACGAGTCCGCGATGGTCGGCCTTGATGACGTTCTGCTCGCCTGCCTCGCGCAGCGTATCGTCGGAAATACCCCGACTTAGAGCGTATTGGTAAGCGTTCGCCCGTTGCTGCTTCGTTGCCTCATGGAGCTTGATTGCTGTGGCCACTGGATTGGGGCGAGCGCCCTTCTCCTGGGCCTTCCTCGTAGAGGCTGCAACCGTGGTCGGCTGACCGTAAGCAGTTGCCGACAACTGGATGCCGCTCAACTCTTCGACAGCCTGCCGATGCGTGATACCGATGTGCATTTGCGCGTAAGCGATCGCGTCCATGTACTCACGGTCGCCGTGGCTGCTATGTACCATCCAATTGCCATGCTGCGATTTGAAGATCCGATCTGTGTCGCCGCTACCGTGCGAGAATTTCCAGCTTGTGGTGCCATTCTTCTCGATCTTGATGCCACGATCAAGCAACCATGCTGGCAGATCAGCATCCTTGGCACGTTGCAAAGCTTCTTCGTAGCGGCGATTCTCTTCGTGTCTCTGTTGCTCGACTGATGACGTTTTACCGGGGCTGACGGTGGGTTGATCCATTAGTTTCTCCTTCTGCTTGGGTTGCTGAGTACGAGCGGCTTTGGTCTGCTCGATGGTGGCCCGCTTCTCGACTTCGAGTTGATGGCGGTATTCATTCAACAGTGGATTGGTAAACTCGACTTTCAGCCCGGCATCGACGGATACCTCGACAATTCTGCGCTGAAAATCCTCGTCGCCTCGTGCCTGGATTTTCGGGCCGAATTTCTGCAGCGCCAGGCGTAAGCCAGTTTCCAAAACTTCGCGGTCGTTGTCGTCCAATATCTTGACGGCGCGCGGCTCATCGCGCAATACGTCACGGCCGTTAAACTGATAGGTGACATCGCCGTTGAGGGCCACGCGGTGGGTGATTTTCTCGCCCTGGGCAATCGGATCTTCTCCCCGCCTGTGTTGTTCGGTTTCTGGCGCCGCTCCGGCTGTGAATTGCTTGGCCTGGTCGTCACGCTGCAGCGGCTCGATACGCTGCCGGCGCAGCTCGGCCAGCGCCAGCTCATCGCCTGCCTGAGCCCGCTGTTGCAGAAACACACGGAACAGCTCGCTTGCCTTCATGGTGTAAGTGGTTTTTAGCGCCAGGCGCTCGGCCTTAATCTGTTCTGATAGCGCTTTGTCGGCCTGCACCTTGTCCATGCGTGCGATCGACACGGAAGCGCGGCGCTCTGCGTGTTTATTCCCAGCGGCCGCGTTGATGCGTGCCTTTTCTTTCTGGAAGATCTGTCTGCTCTCGCTGAGACGGGCTAGTTCGCTAGTTTTCTGCTGCTCCCATGCCTGGGATTTATGCGCGACGTGTTCAACTTTCCATCCTTGGAAGTCCTGCCATAGAGCGCTGTGCTTGGGTTCCTTCCGGATCTCATGGGTTGGCTCATGGGCGAGCTGGGCCGCGTAGCACTCGCGCAAGATCGGCGCAGCCTCGGCCCATGGCAATCTCCGCTCAATGGTGAGGAAGTCAGAGACGTTGAGGTTCCGGTTACCGCATTTGATGCGGTCGCTGCCATCGTTGCCCTTGTTGACCTCGTACTTCTCCGGGATGACGCCGTGCGTCTTGGACAGATAGGCTAGTAACCAGCGTGCATCTAGGTTCCGCTTGATTTCCTGAAACTCTGAGAGTACTTCTGTTTGCTGCCTAATTTTCTCGGTTTGGGCCTCGGCCTGGTATTGGCCGATCACGTTATCGGCCGGTCGCTCTACTCGATCATCGGGCCATCGCATAGCACCAGCTTGTTCTGCTCGGCTGTGCTCCACGTGGTCGCGTACATCACCCTGCAATAGCATTTCACTTCTGTCGGCGAGGCGTACCACATCGAGTTCGGACAAGTTCCGCACACGACCTCGGGCGAAGGGCGGCGGTTCTCGTCCAATTGACTTAGCGTTATTCCGATTTTGCTCATGATCCAATCCTTTATGTTTGTTGTAGAAACGAGCCTCACGGCTAGCGAGAATCGTCAGCTTTTCATCACGCTTTGCTGCTTTATATTCACCGTAAGCCTTAGTGTTCCCGCTATTGAGATACTTGATTTCGTTAGCGCGGATTTCGTGCCACTCTCGCAATTTTTCGGTGATGTACTGAGGATCTTTTTTTGCAGTTTCGGCAATGATGTATTCAGCTTGGTATTTGGCGTTGAATAATCGTTCTTTTTTGGCGGTCGACAACTCGATAAATTCGCGTTTGAATGCGTTATCGTCTAACCGTATAAAGTCTTTTGCGCCTGGTACGCGGACTTTAAAGCAACCCTTATTCCTACCACCCATGACCTCAACAGTTCCAAAAGTAGAAACCAATTTTTTGAAGTCGTCGTAAGTTTCTATTTTTTGTGCAATGACAGCAGCGTGGATAGATTTGCGAAATACACGCTCCTGCGTCTTAAACATATCGCCCTTGTATCGCGATAACATATCAGCCGCATTCGTGAATTTAAAACGCGGATGGTCTTTTGGGCTAGCCAGTCCATATTTATTATTAATGTGCTCTTGAAAAGCATCAATGAAATCTATTTGCTGCTTAACAGAACCAAATAGACCGAGTTTATTACCTCGCGGCTTCTTTTCATTTATGGTAATAAGATTTACATTAGGAACGACGATATGAAGATGTGGTTTTCTCTCAAATGGCTTCCTAGTTTTATTATTAGGAAGGCTTGCAATTTTCGGAATATGCGCTTCTGCGTAAAAGCTATATTCATCGGAACCAAAAGCGGCGAAAGCAAAAATCTTGAAATCCTCAACGATATTAAGCAATACGTCGTCAGGAATATAATCTTCCTTAAATCCAATAGTAATGTGCTGATAACGTTCTGATGCCGGATCTAATATCTGAATGGTCTGATTAGTTGCATCATAATTACCAGCCAAAATCACACGATGATCCAATTGATCACGAGTAAAATACCGGCCTTCTTTCAGGCCGTCTTCAAGATACTTCATGATTCCGTCACTACCGCCGGTAATTTTAATCAGTGCCATTGACGGCCGCCTTCATCAGATAGGAAATTTGTTGAAGTTCCTGCAGAATGCCAAAATAGATACCCTCACGAACGAACCCAGCCTTATTGACCGAGTTAGCTGTCGCAGCGAGTTGGTTAAGGTTATTCGATGACTTATTGACCAGGAACACTAGCCGAGTTTTGTCGATACTGGGCTTCGACTTGGCAATGACGGTCGTCTGGTTGGTTAACACGTATCGACGGAAAAACTCGGATTGAGTCAATCCGCTAGCCTCAAACTTCGCTTTATACGCGGCGTGATCGGCCTCCGTCAGCCGAAAAGCCACCGTCTTTTTCAGCCCACCATCTACACTTTTAGGCCTCGCCATACACACCTCCTGTTGCCGATTTGATAGTTCTGTTGCCGCGTAGCGCGCACCTGGCGGCCGCGCAGCGCCGCTGGGGATTCAAAGGGGGCACCCCCTTTGGCACGGGATATTTTGCAAAACGCGTAGCGTTATTGCAAACATATCCGTCGTGCCTATGATAACGACAATAAATGTACTACGACAACAAAAACTAAGCAAGACAACTAAAAAACCACATAGAGGCAACTATATAGAAACAATAAAGCAACAAATAAGCGACATTGACAGCAAAATTCTGTTGACAGGTAACAAATTGACATACAGAATGGGAATAGATGGGCAACATTCATAATAATTTTGATAAAAGGAGGTTATTCGGTGACTGATGAAACCATCAAGTCGGCGCTACTATCCTTGACTGCGAAAACCACAACGGGCCAATTGCGCGAGATGCTGCCGTTGATCGAAACGAAGTTGGCAGCGGGAGTAAAGCACGAGGAGATATTGGAAGTGTTAAACGCTCACGGTCTGAATCTCACTCTGGGTTCATACAAAACGATGCTTTACAGGATCAGGCAACGGTCAAAACCGGACACTATCCCCCCTGCCCCAGTACAAGGCTCGAAGTTTGAAAAAGTTGATAAAGTAGTAAGTCAACAAAAGTCTCAGGTGCCAGTTGAGCGGGTAGAAGCAGTTGCAGGAAAGACGCGAACAGAAACCGTCTTAGGTAGCGAACCTCAAGAGTTTTCTTTTAAACAAATGCAAAAAAAGGATCAAAAATGAAAATCGTTATCTGCTCACTTGGCGGTAGTGTTGGGAAAACAACGGTTACGGCGCACATGCTCTGCCCGAGAATGCCCAAGGCTCGCGTGATAGCTGTTGATACAGCGAATATTACGGTGAAGCATTTCGGCATTGAAGCCGATGAATACAGTGGTGAAGAATTCACCAAACTGTATAAACAGCTAGTGCGCATGAATGACGCGATTATTGATGTTGGCGGCTCTAAAGAAGGCAAAGAGTTTTTGGCCGGAATGGATTGGATGGAAGGCCACGACGAAATCGACGCTTTTATTATTCCCGCAATGTCAGATGATAAAGACCAAAAAGCCGCGTTTAAAACAATTGAATTATTAATGGCGCAAGGCGTTTCCAAAGAAAAAATCAAAGTTATCTTTAACGGTGTTGCAAAAAACACGGTTGATGAATTCGATTACTTGCTCGGCGCATTAACCGTGCATCAAATTCCATTTTCTATTGAAACAACGATTTTCAAACATGCGTTATTCGACATTCTGAGCGTGCAGAAGCGCAGTTTAGAATCAATCTTGAACGACAAAACAAACTATAAGCAACTCGTTCAAAAATCTGAGGACGATTCCCAACTTGGCAAACTGATGGATTTGATGATCGCTCAAAAATCAGCTCCGAAAGTTAACGAAAACCTCGATACAGTGTTCGCTGCGCTCTTTCCGGTAAAGAAAGTGGAATCCGAAACGAAACGCGTTTCGGCGAAAGCATAAATCATGGACGCCAAAGCAAAAATGGAAGCGATGGGCGACGCGCGGACGAGAATCGAGATCCTTTATAAAATTATAGTTGGGGAAATTGACGGGCTGGTCGATCGAATTGAGGAAATGGATAGCAGAATCCCAGTCCTTGGGGAATCGATCAGCAGTCAAGCCACTCGCTTGGAAACTGTACTTGGCGAGCTGCAGCAAAACCTAGCCAGGTACGGCGCGAAAATCGATGTAATCAACAAAGAGAGCATTGAGCGTCTGCGTGTTGACGCCCAGGAGGAAATGACGAAGTACGCCGATAAGCTCTCTGAAGATCTAATCAAGGAAGTTGGCGATGTGGCTGAAGACATTGCAGCAACTGTGGAGCTACTTAAAAACGCATCTGGCAAGAGCGTCACAAGTTTGAACAATGCGATTATTGACTTCGGGAAAAAAATCAAGGCGTCAAATCCAGACTGGAGCGCGAAGCGCAAAGATTTTGCGTGGATTGGCGCAATGGCCGGGCTGGTTGGGGGCATTGTTGCGGCCGTAATCACTTCTGTTGTGCTCATAATGGCCAAACCGACGTCACCAGCCGCGCCGGTGACGCAAGGGCAATATCAACGGTCACAATAACCATTCCGTAAAGCAACAAAGTCTTAATACAGCATGATATGCTGTATGTGCATTCACTTCATTAACTTCAATCAGGGAGATTTGTTATGGAACAATGGCGAAAACTCGTGACGCCTGGCCATGTATGGGCAGCACGCCTCAACACGTTCACGTGGATTGGTGCCATGGTGCTCGGGCTGTTTGCATTGTCATTGGTACGGGACATTCACGGCAATACAACGGGGCTGGTCAAGCAGCTCGCGCAAGTAACACAGGAACCGCCGACCTGGTGGGAGCGATTCACCGCCTCACCCTGGAGCACTCTTAAAGGTGTGGCGTCCGGTGATGCACAGGCGGGGGAAAAGCCTCGCCCACGCCTCGCGGCCGACATGGCCATGATGATTATGCCTATGCCCCAATTACCACTGACGACCGAAAAACTGACCAAACCGACGGATCTCAAGATTTACATTGACGACAATGTAAAAGTCCTAAACGCAACCGGCAAGCTGTCGGGTGACTATCCCGTCTGTGACAAGCTCGACGACGTGCGCAAACCTTGGGTGAACAGTACGACCGGTCAGCCGGACATTCCGCGTTGCCTGGTTTCTGATTCGGGCGACACAATTTGGATGGCCTCGATCATCGGTGACGGTGGAACGTACAGCGTTACAGCTACACCGTGGCTGGCCGTGTTCCACAAGGGCAGTACCGGCAAATGGGTTTTCTATAACACCGACGGCATCGTACTGGCCTCGCGCGCCAAACTGCCGGGTTACAAAACCATCAATTTCGACATGATCCCGTACCAGGTAGCGCGCGATTTTCCATACCTGGTGGATAAGGAGAACAAGCATGAATAATCTACTCGATAGCGGCGGCTTCACTGGCGGCATCGGACTCGCATCGATTCTTGGCGCTGCACTGATGGTATTCCTTTTTTTACGCCTGACAGGTGTAGTCCAAGCAGGCCAATCGGTGTATCAAATCGGGCTTATCTTGCGCTTTGCTGCCGAAGCACCCGTGCGGCTCGCGATCAAGCCTTTGCTGTGGACGCTGTTCAAGATCCCATCCGGCAAGCGCATTGCTGATTTTTTATGGTTAAAGCTGACGGATGAGTCCCTAGATCGCTTCTTCGATCGCCGATTCCGCAACAGCGACGATGCTCTATTGCGTGGCGATATCGAGACAGTTGCGCGTGAACGTTACCCAGAAGCGAAATACCCGCACCTGTGGATGAGTGACATTCCAGAGGATCTGAAAAGGCCATTAGTCATCGACGGCCGCTTGCCAAATGGTGCGTCGCCGGCGTCGCTGGCGCCGGTTTTTATTGATACCGTGCTAGTAGGTCAGTCATATCGCAGAGCGGTGCTGGCGGCTGTATTTTGGGCCTTCGTGGGCTTTTTGGCATGGCATCCACAAACCTATCTTGGCAAAACACTCAAATCGGCCGTAGAGAAGGGAGAGGCGCGACAAAATGAGTCGATGGCAGCCCAGCGATCATCAGCCCGCGCGAATCCGGAAAACTTAGCATACCTGACGATGGGCGTGCAGCTTCGGCAGGACACATGGGACATGGACACGCTCAATGCCAAGGTGCGCGAGCAGGCGTCAACCCAACAGAAAATTATGGAGAACCGCCGTGATTCCATCATTGGCAGCGCACCAAATGGCACGATTACGGCGCTGCTGTTTGGCATTTTGGTGTTCCTCGGAACGTGGCGCGGTCTTGTGCGCGAAGCGGCCCAGCAGAAAATTGAACCATTGCGCCGGCAAAACAAGGAAGCGATTATCCATTGGAAGTATCGCCTCCCAGAGCGCGACATCCAGTATCGCGCTTACATGGCTCAGCTCAAAGTTTTGCACGAATTCGACAAAACTCCGCTAATCGACATTGGAGCCGCATCAGGTCTATTCCGCTTCCGTGGTCAACTCTCCGCTCCGGAGAAGGGGCAACCGATGCGTATGTCTCTCGGCGATCTAATGCAACACCTACTACTGCTCGGCGGGACGGGTGAGGGTAAAACACGCTCAATTATCTTACCGATCGTGAACCAGCTCCTGGCACTCCGCGCCGAAGCGAAGCAGGCCGGCCAGCCACGTCAAATTTCGTTCTATGCGACTGACGGCAAGGCAGTTCTATGGCGCGATATTAAGGAAGTCGCCGAAAAGGCCGGGCAAGGTGCCGATGTGCGCGTTATCGGTTGTAACGACGCCGCCGGCGAGTTCGGTGTTGATCTGCTGGAGGGCGTCGATCCGCAACTCCTCGCCGACATCATCCGATCGGTGATGCGGCAAACCAAAGGCGGGGAGGGTGGTGATTCTTCGTTCTGGCCTGACATGGCAAGCGATCTTCTGCGCAACTGCGCGGTCATCGCTCGTGCATGGGAATGCACCGATGACGGCGTGACACTAATCGGCAAGACCGGCGAACGGCTCTACAGCTTGGTGATGCTCTATCAAATGGCCCTCGATGACGAACTGCAGGAGCGCGCCGTCCGTGCTGTATTAGCCGCTCTCACCGATCCGGCTCAATGGCCGTATGTTGCCGAGTACGCCGGCGCGGAGCTGATGGATTCCATCCGCTACGTGCGCGGCCAATGGGTCAGGCTGGCCGATGCAACCAAGACCGGCATTACAGCGAACGTAACTAACGTGATGGCCCCGTTTGCCTCCAATGTGAAGCTGCGTACGTCCTTCGCCAGTGGCCGCAGTCAACGACTGATGAAGATCACCGACGTTTGGGGTTCGATTTCCTTGGTTAACGTGTCAAACCTGGAATATGGCGTTGCTGGTCGCATCGTCAATGTGATGCTGAAGACACTGCTCTACACCGAGGCGCGCAAGCGCGAGATGGCGAATCCAACGATCGGGCTGTCCGAAAAATTGCTGTTCATCGCTGACGAATTCCAGGATCTAATCACCGCCGATGTGGCGGGGATGTCCGATTCAAATTTCTGGAATGTGGCCCGCTCAACCGGCACGATCGGGTTCACCAGTTCGCAGGGTATGGCCAGCCTGGAGCAAGCCGTCGGCCGTATTGCGGCGGAAAACTTCGCCCTGCAAATGCGCAGCAAAATATTCCTGCGGGTGGAAGATCCCGCGACGATGGAATATGCCAAAAAACTCGCAGGTAAGACATTGCGCAGCTACACATTTGAGAGCAACCGCTACGAGTCGTTTGAGGCGTTGATAAGGGAAACCGGCGTCAATCCGCTGGAAACAGGGCCGGCACGTATCGTCGAGCTACCGAACAACTACGTCGCTGCGCTCGCGGCCGGCTGGTTCCAAGTTCACAAAGCCAGTTTGCCGATTTCGTTCGACACCTGGCGCGCGGCGGTGGACGTGGATTTGCGTTTCGTCCCAACGGGTTCGCTGGCCCATGCATCGAGCGAAGAGGCTTCGCTTTCTGCCAAGCAGGCTGCTTTCTGGCGGCAGGAAGACAAGACGCTGGCCTACATGAGCGAAGGCAACCACGAGGCCGAAGTGCTGCGCGATGAAGATATTATCAGTATGGGTCGTGCGCACGCCTATGTCTATCTCCAGCGAGCCGGCGCAACTCGGCAGGATCTCGCTGAAATAGGTTGAGTAATAAATGCATTAAAACGGCCGGGATTTTCCCTGCCGTTTTTAATGCCGGCGGGGTAGGGCGGATGCTTCGATATGACTTTCGTTTGACTATCAATTGTTATTATTGCGTATTATTTGTTATTTAAAATCAATGACTTACGTTTAAATTTAACTTGTATTTCTCAAAATAAACTCTCATACTTTGACTTATGCGAAAGGTAATTTTTGGCATCATCAAAAGCCGGCCTATCGCAAATACAATCATTTTTTTGAAAGAGCAAACATGAAAAAATTACTTTTAGTGGCGGCATGTGCGATCGGTTTTACCAGCACAATCACTTACGCTCAAGCTACTGAGTCCGGAGTTTTTGATGTACTCAAAGCCACTCATTATTCGGGGCTCCCCGTTGTTCCTGGTTTGCAAATCGTGTCGCCGCAATTTCTTCGTAATTCAGTCCTCAACGCGGACAAATTTAGCCCTGTCTTGGTCCAAGTCGATATTACCGTGATGGAAAATACTGACTGCACGGCACAGAGTACTGACGATAGTCGATTCGCAAAAATGCTGTCTGACGTAACCGAGGGCGATAAATTAAAAGCTGTTGCTTTCATCACGACGAACACCGGGTGTTTTCCTGAATTTGCAGCAGCAAAAAAGGCCTTGAAACTCGGTTATAAAAATATTCTTTTTACAAATTACTCGTATCCGGGAAACGCTGGTGGAATCAATACCCTGGCTAAACCGACGTTGGTTTATAACTTGTAAACCAAATTAGCGCATACAGATTGAACCGCAGCAGGAACGCCCACGGCTCACGCCCTGGGCGTTTTTTCTTGCCAGAGCTGATTCACCCGCCTTGACTGGTGACTTCCTGGTGGACGGTCGGGTAGATAAAGATGCGCTAAAACGGTCGGGTGAATCCCGGCCATTTTCTTTTGCAGGCGGGGAAGAACAGGCTAGTTAATATGACTTTCGTTTGAACATAAATTGTTATTATTTCGTATTATTTGTTATTTAAAATCAATTACTTACGTTGAAATTTCACTTGTTTTTTTCAAGAATAAAACGCATAATTTACTTATGCGAATGGTTTATGAGAAAGGTCTTTTTTAACATCAAAATACCGACCTATCGCGGATTCATCCCTTAACCAAAGTCCTTCAATTGTGGGAGTTAAAAATAATGCGAAAACTCAATCCATCCCTAGCCTGGGCCGGCCAAACAGCAGCCGGTTATGCAACACTTTTTTTTAGTGCATGGCTCCCGTTTGGCCTGCATCGAGTAGTGATGCGCCGCGCGGGTGGGTGGCTATTCCCGGCACTGTTTCTGCTAGGTGCGCTCGGCGCAGCGGGCTTCATATACCTGTCGCACTCGCCGCTGTGGGCGCTGCTTGTGGCCCCCTACATGCTGATACTGACAGGTGATGTTCTCTCGCTGTGGTCATGGAGCTGGCCGTTCGAGTGGACGCCGGCCGACAAGCTGCGTGAGTTGAATGCGCGTTACAGCCTGTCCTTGCGCCTGTCGGTGGGTGTGGTGCTTGCCGTGTTGCTGTGGCTGGGGGTGCATCATGGCTGAGAAAAAAGATAAAAAATCAGAATCGCCGTTCACGCGCGAAGCCAAAAGCTACGCGAAAACCGCCATCACGTTTGGCATATCCGATTTTGGCGAAACCGGTCAGCGCATCAAAAATATCGCTGCCAACTTACGAGCAAAGAAAGCGGCTCAGCGCGTCGAAACATTCAGCGAAGCGGTGGAGCGGCACCAACTAACAGAAAAAGGGATTCACGATCGGGCGGCACAAGTGAAAGCAACATCGGATTTAATTGGCCTGATAGCGGTGCTGGCCTTTGTCTTGTTGTTGGCCGCCGTTTATCTCGACTGGTCGTTTAGCATCGTGACACTGTTGTGTCTGGGCGCAGTCTGGGCGATCTGCCAAACACTGGTTTGGCGCTTCCGATATGACCAGATCCGCGCCCGCGAATTGTTTGGGTTCACCGATTGGCTACTCGGTCGCCGCACCGGAGAATTCAAATGAAAATCCTTCGTCTTCTACTCTGCCTGGTGGCGCTGCTGCCGGCATGGGCATTCGCCGATAGCAATGGTGTCAGCATGAATCAGTTCTCCCCGCCTGCCGGCGATGCGTCGGTTGGATTCCTGCGCGAAGCTTTCGGCAGCGTCGTGTCAATAATTTCGACGACTGGATCACCAGCAGGTACTAATACTGACACCGTGACGGCGGCCGGTTTCAAGATTTTTAACAGCGCAGTGCTGTTCCTGTCCATGCTATTCATGCTGTACACCACCATCAAGGGCACGGTGGACTCAGCACACGACGGCGAAATTCTCGGTAAGAAGATGTCTTCGATCTGGGTGCCGTTGCGATCAGTCGGCGGTACCGCATTCCTGCTCCCGCTCGGGAACGGTTTTTCGTTAATTCAAATCGGGGTGCTCTGGATTGCAATACAAGGGGCAGGCATGGGTGATGCGGTCTGGACGGCGATGATGGAAAAGCTAACGCAGGACAACATGATCGGTCGCCCGAATGTGCCTGATTCTCGGCCATTGGCGGCCAACATCCTGCGGTATGAAGTCTGCATGGCGGCGATGAACAAGCAGTTTCAGGATTCAGGCCGCGCCGATCGTATTCAAGTGTCCGAGACACAAAAAATTATCTTCAACACGGGCGAAATTGCCGGCGTAGGTACCGCTGCCGTACCTGTGCTGGGCGTGTTCGCACTGGCGTCGTCGATCAATAATTTACGGTACACGGTCAGCGAATATCAATGGTCAGCTACAGGAAACACCTACCAAAACGCGAACGTCTGCGGGGCACTGCACTGGACACAGAGTGAAGAATCAAGCGAGAGCAATGGCAACACAAAAGTAGACAAGGGGCCGATTCTGGCTGCACACAGCCAATCGGTGAAATCCATGATCGCCAGCTTGCGCCCGGTCGCCGAGCAAATCGTTGCTGGTAGCAAACCGGCTCCTGGTGCGGTTGACCAGGCTGCGTTTGCTTATGAGAACGCGCTGCGAGCTGGTGCGCAGACTGCCGTGCAGCAAAGCAACGATCGCGCGAAAACCGAGTTCATTCAGCTCGCGCAAGACGGTGGCTGGCTCTACGCTGGCACATACTACAATCAGATTGTGCGACTCAATGACGCTATGCAATCGGCAATTAACGCAATACCAACATCGGAACCAATCAGCATTGAGGACAAGGAGGCGAGGGAGACTTTACTGACGTATCAGGACGCGCTCTCTGTCGCTGACGAATACATAAAAAACCGTGCAAACTCTCCAAAATCAGCCTACGAACAAGAATGGAAATCGGCCTACAAAGATCCCGACGGGTCTGTGAAAGCCCCGAGGTCATGGGAAGACGTCAAAAAACTCTTGTCGCTGCCGGCGCTGGGTGCAATTCACCAAATGACGCAAGAAATTGGTGGTTCAAACCTAAGCCACATTAGCCAAATGAAGGCCGTGGGTGACACGATTACTGGAGCAGCATGGGGCATTGCCGGAACCATGTTTGTGGCCACAGGGTTCGCCAATTCTAACGGTATGAAACTTACCGTCGGTAACGTGTTCGACGTTGGTGCGGCGCTGTCGTCTATGTCCGGCATGGTCAGCACAATATTTAGCCTCTTGTTCATGGCTGGCCTTATCCTAGCTTTCTACGTTCCGATGATTCCGTACATCGCCTGGATCGTGGCGTGTATCAAATGGTTAGTTATGGTGGTTGAAAACGTCGTTGCGGCACCGATATTTGCTGCTGCGCATGTTCACCCAGACGGTGACGATGCAGTCGGGAAAGCTGGGCCGGGGTACATGATTATCCTGTCAACATTTTTGCGGCCGTGCCTGATGGTATTCGGTTTGATTTTCTCGATCACACTGGCTCAGCCGATCACCCACTTGGTCAATGCCACTTATATGATGGCGGTTGCTGGCTCAATGCACGATTCTTTCAACGGTCTGGGTGCGTTCGTTGCCTACTCGGTGCTTTACGCTTTCATCATGTCGATCGTCGTGCATGCTGTTTTTGGACTAATCAACTACATCCCTGACAATGTGCTGCGTTGGCTCGGCAACGCGGTCGGCGCAAATGGCATCGGCGATCAGGAAGGACATGAGGTTAAGCAGGTGTTTGCTGGTGTGGCGCGGCAAAGCTCTGGCAGTTTTGGTGGCGGTGGCGGAGGCGGTGGAAAAAGCGGCGCCAAACCGAACGGCCCTGGTGGTGGAACTGGTGGAACTGAAAAGGAGTCCCCGTCGAACAAGGAGCTGTTAGGAGGTTAACCGGATAGTCATCCTACATGCAGCAAAAAAGGCCTAGAACATCTAGGCTTTTTTGCTGAAGAGGCCGGATTTGGCATCGTGCGTATAGCCTCGATCTCCGTAGGCTTTAGTACGAGCCTCTTCAAACCGCTTCGCGGCCAAATCGTCACGCAATAGTGGATGATTCGGGTCCAGATCGGAAAGAGCTTTCCGCAAGGCGCGGACGTAATCAACCGCCACTTTCCGTTCAACATGCTCGTTGAGTTCAGCACGTTGCGCGTCGTTGAGCTTCGCCTCCAGCTTGTTGGAGTGGTCTTGCCAAGCGTTGTTATCGTTGGCACGCGCCGATCGCTCGCGCCTAGCGCCTTGCTGTTCGCCGTACTGAATATCACTCCAAGTCATAGCGTTTCTCCTTTGTTATGTCGATTAATTATGACACGCTGTTCAGCCTCAATCAGGCCTTTTCCCCTCCTTTTTCTTTACCAGTGCTAGCGACTTTCGTCGGCTTTTTAAGGTCAGCCGGCTTGAATGTCGCGAGCAATGCCGCATTCTGACTGATCGTGGCTTCGAGCTGGCCGCGCAGACTGGCGGAGGTTTCTCGGGCGACGGCGGTTTCCTCTCCAGCCTTCTTGGCATCGGCTCGCACTTCCTTCACTTGCCGGCGAGCATCCTCTAGTTCTCTAGCTGCGGCGTCCAGGCCGGCCTGTTGGGCCTGCACTTGAATCTTGGCGCTGGTAAGTTCCTGCACGGCCTGGTTGCCTTGCTTTTCTGCTTTCGTTGCTCGCTCTGTCATTGCTTCCAGCTTTGCCGTCAGCACGGCAGCTTGTTGCTCGGCAGCATCAGCCTTGTCCTTCACATCAGCAAGTGCAGCATCGAAGCGTTTGCGCTCTGCATCCAGTTCGGCGGCGGTGGCATGGGTCGCTTCCTGGGAGATATTTAAGGCGGCTTTCAGGTCGTCGGCCCGTTTTTCGATTTCCACAACTCGGGCTTCCGCTGTGCTGGCACGTTCTGCCATTGCTGCAAGGGCGGTCTGCACCTGGTCAAGTTTGGCGGCGGCTTCCTGGGCAGCGGCTGTAGCGGCTTTATCGAGCGCTTCCAGCGCTTCAGTTGCTGTGGACAGCTCAAGGGCTTGGCCCTCAAATGCCGTGGATAGTTCGTTACGCAACACATCGGCTTCGACGCGTTCGGCATCCCATGCGGCCTGCACATTTTTCAGGCTCTCGTTGGCGATTTCCTGCGCCTCATGCCACATAGACGCCAGTGCTGCAGCACTGGCTTGCTGGACGCGTTCTGGCACGGCCTGAGCTACCGGCTCAGCGGTCGCGGTTTGCATACGTCGCCACTCCTTCATCACTGCGCTGGCGTCGTTCATGTTGGTTTTTGAGATACGGCGAACGGCGTCAACGACCGGGAAGCTTACACGGCCAGAATCATTGAAAAGTTGGTCGGCTGCTGCGGTGATGCGGTCGCGTGTTTCTTGATTGATCTGCATTTTCATTCCCCTGGTTATATCCGGCTACTCAACCGATAAGAAATTATAACATAATAATAATAATAATAATAATAATAATATTATTATTATTATTATTATTATTATTATTATTTTCAACAAGGTAACAAATATTTGTACTGAACAACAGAGAAAACAGAACACAAAAACTTGCAATATGATGATAATCATATTATAATATGATTACAGTATGCAAAAGCGTGCTGCTTTTTAAGAAAAGGGGAACACGATGAAAACCACAGCTTTACTCCTGACATTCGCGCTGGCCAGCGTATCCGCATCCGCTATGGCCAATGTCGCACTTGAAGCAGCAAAGCAGAGTCCCAGCGCGCAGAAATGTCGAGCGGCCGGAGAGGAGGCTAAGAGAAATCCAAGTCCCTGTGTTGGTAACGATAGGGCATGTGCGATGAGAGTTCAACAAGAGATGAACGTGATGCTGCAGGCTTGCATCCGGGCGCTTGAAGAGCTGAATCCATTGCTCAATCCGGCGCTCTTACTAGATTAATTCAACGGTAAACATAGCGGCCGACAGTGGAGTGGTAGCCCCGCCGTCGGCCTAACACAACACAAACTATTAGGAGTTTATGTCATGTCTAAACCAATTTTATCCGATGTGCTGCTCGATGATTTGCTGACCGAAGCCGACCCCGAGTTGGAGCACAAGCCGGAAGTTTTCACCAGAGCGTTGCGAGCACTGCTGCGGCCGCTGCTCAACCAGGTGGTTAAGTCGTGCTGCACACCAGCGGATCTCCCGGCGGTAGTGGCTAAGATGCGGCACAAGGCGAGTGTCACAACAACAACGGAACAAGCCTTCGCGCTATTCGTGCAGGCTATCGCCGATACAGGCGAACTTGCTGTTGCTTAAAATGCGCGAGGTTAAACGCGCCCTAGCGCGTTTTCCTTAACCGGGCACAGCAGCAAGGTCAGTCGCACGATCAAAACGCGTCTACGAGCGTTTTGATGCCCCTAGCCGTGCTTTTCATTAACATTCCTCATCCCTACCCCTGTGCTTGCTAAACTGGTTTTGCGAAACGTCGATTAACGGTGCGGGGGCGATTTGAGTCTCATCGGCGCTTGCGCCGATTGTGCGAGCGCAGCGAAGACACAACCGCATGGTGAGATGCCCCAACGGGGCACCCCTGCGTTATATGGCGAGCGACGGCGCCGACCGGCGGCGCGTAGCCACGGCTAGACTGTCAATCAATCCGAGTTTGAGTTTTCCTTGTGCGCCGCGCAGCGGTGCAGTCTGGATTTGCTCTTGGTGTTGCTGTTGTAAAAGGTGTTGGTGTTTTCTTGGGGTACTGATTTTTGGTGTGGTGTACCCCGTCGTTTTGACTTTGTGGCGAAGTTATCCACAGATCGAAATTCAACTACTTGATAAAGACATACAAGCAAAGATACTAGGGGATTCACGTACCTCGCCGGAAAGCTATAGCTGGCGCGGGTTGCTACCGATTACACATACCTTTTTTGCTACCAATTACACATTTTCAGGCTACCGATTACACATGAACAACTTTTGAAAACAAGCCGCAAAGCCTTATGTTTCCTAGCTTTTTGGCCTTGCTACCGATTACACATGGAAAAGCTTAGTTATCCCCGAAAAAAAAGCCCATTAAATGGGCTTTGATTGATGTAAGGAGTGTTTTAGAACGCCTTGCTCGGGGTGTCCAGTTTGGAAAGCTTTGCCCCTTTCGTGTGGACAATATGCAAACGGCAAGGTGTCATTTTTAAGTGCTCTCCGGTGTCGTCTAAGTTGCCCTTTGCCTCTGGATAAAACAAAAGCACCTCTTTAAGGCGTGTCTTAAATTTGATTTTGAAGTTACTTAATCCTTTTATATCGTCCGCATAGCCGTTGCCAAACTGCTCTTTAAGTCCAATCCACGGTATTAGTGCCTGGCTGTGACCAGATACCCGCAAAACAAATATGCGATAAATAAGCCAGGTGTAAATATCCATTGCAAGCGGCGACTTACTTAACGCATGGTATACGCGCAAATCTATTGGGATAGGCCGGATTGCAACTGCTTTATAAAAATCATCGGTCAGGGTCAGTGTTGACTCCCAAAGGCTTTGCTGCTCTGGATTTTTATCGCTCCAAAAAACGAAACCGCGTGAGGTTATTTTTATATCTTCATAAGCCATTGCGTTAGTGGTCGCGTCGTGACTATCAATACTGATAACCGCCCTAGCTAGTGCAAGAGATTGTTTTTTCAGTCGTGCCAAGTCGCGTCCGTTGTAGTGCATTTCCAGTTTGCGGGAGAAATCGGCGGCGCTACGCCCAAGCTCAAGAATAGGGCTTTTTGTCCTTACCGCTTCGGTGCTCATCCAGGCCAATACAATGCGCGGGATGGTGCCGAACGGTACGCCGTATGATTTATGGCCGCGCACTGCCAGCGACAATTTGCCACTGGTGCGCTCGTAATACAGTGTCTTGGGGTCGGTATGAGGCAATGTGACTTGGGCCAATGTCCGCGCCATGAAGCCGAGCGCTCCAGCTGATCGCGCTTCTTCCTGTTCGATTTGCAACGCTTCATCAATCAAATTGCGTTGACGTGGGGTCAGTTCCATATGGATACTGCTTTCACCTGTAGAGGTACTATCTGTTTTAGCCAT